>NZ_OPYO01000036.1:0-24230 GCF_900275665.1 Pseudomonas sp. JV241A | reverse complement strand
CATACGCCAAGGGACGCACCGGTCATCCACGTAAAGACAGCCTGGTCGGCCCGCTTATCGACAAGGCTTCTTGTGAAGACATGCAGGTTGCGTTCGCCCGCGCCCGCGATGAAGGCGGCCAGGTGTTTGGTGGTGATCGGCAGCTTCAGGACCAGTACCCGAATGCCTACTACGTTTCTCCAGCTATTGCCGAGATGCCCGCGCAGAGCGCCGTGGTTCGTCATGAAACTTTCGCACCGATCCTCTACGTGCTGACCTACGACGAATTCGACGAAGCCCTGCGCCTGAACAACGAAGTGCCGCAAGGTCTGTCGTCGTGCATCTTCACCACCGACCTGCGTGAAGCCGAGCGCTTCCAGAGTGCGGCAGGCAGTGACTGCGGGATTGCCAACGTCAACATCGGCACCAGCGGTGCGGAGATTGGCGGGGCGTTTGGCGGTGAGAAGGAAACCGGCGGTGGCCGTGAGTCGGGCTCGGATTCGTGGAAGGCCTACATGCGTCGGCAGACCAATACCGTGAACTATTCCCGCGAGCTGCCGTTGGCGCAGGGGATTGTGTTCGACTGATTACCGAGTCGGCCCCATCGCTGGCAAGCCAGCTCCCACAAGGACCGCTGCTCCCTGTGGGAGCTGGCTTGCCAGCGATAGGGGCACCACCGCACAAGAATAAAAGAGGAAGCCGGCCATGCCAGAACTGCGTCAACAATGCCTCTGGGAACACGTCACCCAGCCCGCCGCGCCATCCCGGGTGCTGAACGCCGAGCTCAAGGCCGATGTGTGCATCATCGGCGGCGGTATCACTGGCCTGTCGGCAGCCATTCACCTGCTCGAACAGGGCAAGACGGTGATCTTGCTCGAAGCCTGGAAAATCGGCCACGGTGGTTCCGGGCGCAACGTCGGCCTGGTCAACGCCGGCACCTGGATTCGTCCGGATGACGTTGAAGCGACCCTTGGCCAGAAGCAAGGCAGCCGCCTGAACAAGATACTGGGTGAGGCGCCGGGCGAAGTGTTCGCCACCATCGAACGCCTGGGTATCGACTGCCAGGCCCACAACACCGGCACACTGCACATGGCCCACAACGCCACCGGCGTTGCCGACCTCGAAGCCCGTCACCAGCAATGGAGCCGGCGTGGCGCCGATGTCGAGCTGCTGACCGGGGCCAAGTGCGAAGAATATTGCGGTACCGACAAGATTTCCGCCGCGCTGCTCGATCGCCGCGCCGGCACCATCAACCCCATGGGTTATACACAGGGCCTGGCCGCTGCGGTCGAGCGTCTGGGTGGGCAGATCTTCCAGCAGTCCGCCGTGCAAGGCCTGGAGCGTGAAGGCAGCAGCTGGCGGGTGAAGACCGCCAAAGGTTCGGTCAGCGCCGACAAGGTGGTGATCTCCACTGGTGCCTACACCGAAGGCGACTGGACCAACCTGCAACGCCAGTTCTTCCGCGGCTACTACTACCAGGTCGCTTCAGTGCCGCTGCAAGGCGCCGCTGCCGACAACGTGCTCAAGCACGGCCAGGGTTCGTGGGATACGCGCACGGTGCTCAGCAGCATCCGTCGTGATGACCAAGGGCGCCTGTTGCTCGGCAGCCTCGGGCGGGTCGACAACAAGCCGGCCTGGTTCATCCGCAGTTGGGCCGACCGCATCCAGAACCACTACTTCCCGCAACTGGGCAAGGTCGAGTGGGAAATGCACTGGACCGGCTGCATCGACTTCACCCCGGACCACCTGATGCGGCTGTTCGAGCCGGCGCCGGGCATCGTCGCCGTCACTGGCTACAACGGCCGCGGCAACACCACCGGCACGGTGATCGGCAAAGCCTTTGCCCAGTACCTGCTCTGCGACAACCCGGATGCCTTGCCGATTCCGTTCTCGGCAATGAAACCGGTGTCGGCGCCGGCGCTGCGTACCGGCTTCTACGAAACCGGCTTCTCGCTGTATCACGCCGGGCAATGCTTGCGCGTGGTGCTCTGACGGCTACTTGTGCAGCCAGCTGAGAAAACCGCCTTTCTTGATGGCTGCAGGCTTTTGCTCCAGCAGTGACTGGCGGGTTTGCTGGCGGATGCGTTGCAGCTTGAGCAGCGCAGTCTTGACCTCGGTGCGTTGCTCCAGGCAACTGCGCACTTCGTCCTTGTCGATGCGATAGAGAATGCAGCTGGTCAGGGTGCGGAACTCGGCAGTGGAATCATCCGCTTCCAGCAAGCCCTCCACTCCCAATACCTCACCCGGGCCCATGCGCCCGGCTTCGAGCTGCTTGTCGCCATCACGAATGCCGACAGACACCACCCCGGTGCCAATCACCAGCAGGTAATCCGAGCTGTCGCCGACGCCGAGGATCACCTGGTCGGCCAGGTATTCCACGGCGGTCATGCGCTGGCTGAGGTTGTCTTTCTCCTCGTTGCTGAGCGAACGGAAGATCCGCACATCCTCGAGCAGGGCGCGCTGACGGTTCCACATCTGGCCTGGCTGGGTATCGCTGTTCCACACCACGCCGGCCGCTTCCAGGTGGCGGTGGGCGAGGTCGAACATATGGTTGCGCACCTCGGTCTTCTGGCTCATGGAGCTGACAAAGCCGCTGGCCTCGTACTCCACCGACTCCAGGCTCGAACTCTTGATCGTCGCTTTCGGGGCAGGGGTGATCAGTAACGTGCGCGTGCCTTGCAGGGTTTTCTCCAGCGCATCGAGCACCCGTCGCGGGCGCACCTTGGCCGGCACCACGACGGTGATGGAGACGCCGTGCACATCACTGGGCTGGCTGAAGTTGAGCAGCTTGGCCTTGGCCGCCACCGAGTTGGGAATCACCGCCATGCTGCCGTTGCCGGTAAGCAGGCGGGTGGCGCGCCAGTCGATCTCGATGACCTTGCCTTCGGTGCCGTCGATGCTGATCGAATCGCCGATCTGATAGGGGCGGGTGGTATTCAGCACAATGCCGGAGAACACATCGCTCAGCGTGCTCTGTAGCGCCAGGCCGATCACGATTGCCATGACCCCGGAGGTTGCCAACAGGCCTTTGACCGGCAGCTGCAGCACATAGGCCGCTGCGGCAACAATAGCGACCAGGAAGATCACCGCCCCCAGCACATCCTGCAGCAACCGCCCGGTGTGACCGCTACGGGCCACCAGCACCAGGCCGATCACTACCGTGGCGGTACGCGCCGCAAACAGCCACCAGGCAATCCCCAGCACCGTAGCGAGCAGATTGCGCGGCACATCCTCGACCCAGGGCGCAGGTTGCAGCGGGCTGACCCCGGCGCTGATCAGCACCCAGGTAAACAGCGAAAACGCCAGCAAGCGCGCACCGATGCGCCAAGGGCGGCGATTGGCGGGTATCAGTTGCCAGAGCGTGAGGTCGAGCACGATCAGGGTAATGCCGAGCAACAGCGGGTAACTCTGGACGAATGCGAACATACCGGTCTCGGTGCGGTGGGCTGTTGCCAAGTTAAGAGCAGAATGCGGGCAATTACTACTGGTTGCTGGGGCGATAGTGCAGCGCTTCGGCCAGATGATCACGGCCGATGTTTTCAGCCTGTTCCAGGTCAGCCAGGGTGCGCGCCACCTTGAGCAGGCGGTGGGCGGCGCGCAGCGACAGAGTCAGGCGTTCGCAGGCGCTTTCCAGCCAGGCCTGGTCGGCTGTGGATAACCCGCAATACTGGCGCAGGCCGGGCAGGTCGAGGAAGGCGTTGGCGCAGCCCTGGCGCTGTTGCTGGATGTCGCGGGCGGCGGCGACTTGCGCGGCAATGGTGGCGCTGCTTTCGCCGTGGCTGCTGTTGGTGGAGAGGGCCGTGGCTTCGCGGGCGACAGTCAGGTGCAGGTCGATGCGGTCGAGCAAGGGGCCGGAGAGTTTGTTGCGGTAGCGCTGGATCTGTTCGCTGCTGCAGCGACAGCGCCCGGTGGGGTCGCCGAGGTATCCACAGGGGCAGGGGTTCATGGCGGCGACCAGCTGGAAGCGCGCCGGAAAGCGGATCTTGTCCTTGGCCCGGGCGATGACGATTTCGCCAGATTCCAGCGGTTCGCGCAGCACTTCCAGTACGCGCCGCTCGAACTCCGGCAGCTCATCGAGGAACAGCACGCCGTGATGGGCCAGGGTTATCTCTCCTGGCTGCGGTCGGCTGCCACCGCCGACCAGCGCAGCACCTGAGGCCGAATGGTGCGGATGACGAAACGGACGCTGCGGCCAGCTGCTCAGCGGTACATGGCTGGCCACCGACTGGATCGCTGCCACCTCCAGTGCCTCGCGCTCATCCAGCGGCGGCAACAGGCCGGGCAGGCGGCTGGCGAGCAGGGTCTTGCCGGTGCCGGGAGGGCCGCTGAACAGCAGGTTGTGTGCGCCTGCGGCCGCGACCAGTAGCGCGCGCTTGGCGGCTTGCTGGCCTTGCACTTCGTTGAGGTCGGGGTAGGGGCGGATCTGCAGCAACAGGCCGTTGGCTGCGTAGGGATTGAGCGGGGTGTGGCCGTTGAAGTGGGCGACCAGCTCCAGCAGGTGACTGACTGCAAACACCACCAGCCCCGATGCCAGACAGGCTTCTTCGGCATTTTCCTGCGGCACGACCAGGGCCCGACCGGCTGCTCGTGCAGCCAAGGCTGCGGGCAGAACACCTTGCACCGAGCGGATCGCCCCGGACAGCGCCAGTTCGCCCAGGCATTCCACCTCGCCAAGCGCTGCAATCGGGAACTGGCCGTTGGCGGCGAGAATCCCCAGGGCGATGGCCAGGTCGAAGCGCCCGCCATCCTTGGGCAGGTCCGCTGGCGCGAGGTTGAGGGTGATGCGCCGGGCGGGGAATTCCAGGCCGGAATTGAGGATCGCGCTGCGCACCCGATCCTTGCTTTCCTTCACGGTCGCTTCCGGCAGGCCAACCAGGGTCAGCGCCGGCAAACCATTGGCCAGATGCGCTTCAACACTGACCGCCGGGGCCGAAACACCGACCTGGGCACGGCTGTGGACAAGGGCGAGGGACATGAACGCTCCATGATCTAGACGAGGCCGCGTCCTGCGGCTCTGCAAGCGTAGTGGGGTGGAGCGGATCGGGGCGGGGAAGAGTGAGTCAGGTTTTTACAGGACCATTTGTGCGAGCGCTGCGCACTCGATCGCCGGCAAGCCAGCTCCCACAGGTTCAGCACTGTTCTCAGGCTTGGCGCTCACCTTGTGTAGGAGCGGGCTTGACCCGCGATGAGGTCAGCTCAGCCAGCTCCCACTGCTCCCCGGGCTGGCACTGACCCTGTGGGAGCTGGCTTGCCAGCGATGAGGTCAGCTCAGCCAGCCACGCCGAGCGTTATGTGCGAGGCCTTGGCCACTACCGCGTCGCTCAGGCGCGCACGTAAACCCAGGCCGTCAGGCCAGAGGCCAGGGTCACCGCAACCCGCTTGTAGTCGGACACTTCATAGGCATCCGCCGCCGCAAGCTCGGCCTCGCTGATCTGGAAGACCATGCCGGCCACGCTGTCGTTTGCATTGTTGCTGGGGGTGACGATCGGGTGGTGGGTCTTGCCGCTGGTGGCCAGGACTTGCGGGTCGGTAATTTCCACCCATGTCTGGCTGTAACCGAGCATCTGGTCAGTCTGGCCGACCAGTTCGCGGCCGAAGTTGGCCAGTTGCACGGCTTTGTCCTGCAAGGTGCCGTAGGAGAACAACAGCACCGGGTACTCAGTAGAAGGCGTCATCGCAAGCTCACTCGGCAGCGGGCGGGTTCTGGCGTGCTTCCATCTCCGCGACCTTGGCTTCGAGCGCTTCAAGGCGGGCGCGGGTGCGGGCCAGGACGACCATCTGGCTGTCGAATTCTTCCCGGCTGACCAGTTCCAGTTTGCTGAACCCACTTTGCAGCAGGGCCTTGAACTGGCTTTCGATTTCGCTGCGGGGCTGCGAGGAGTCGCCACTGAACAGGCGCGAGGCCTGGTCGCTCAGGGCATCAAGAAAGGCTTTGGGCGCGAGCATGTTCGGCTGTCCACAGTATGCAATGGGGCGCCAGTGTAACACGCACCTTTAGCGCCCCAATGCTGCACGCTTTTCGCGCATGGCGGCGAAACGCCGCGCACCGTTGTTGTGCATCAAAACGGTGCTGGCGACTGGCCAAGTCGGGCCGAGTAACGTAAGTCCCTGTAATCCGGGGGTTTAACCAATCTGGCAAGCTTTCTGCTAAGACCTTCATGACCCATGCACTGATGCAGTCACCATGACGACGCGTTACAAAGCCAGGCACTGCGCTTAGACTTGAGTCGGGTTTGTTTTCCTGGGGCAAGTCCACCAATTCGGGAGAGAGTTTCATGAAGCTAGTCACTGCCATCATCAAGCCGTTCAAGTTGGACGACGTGCGCGAGTCGCTGTCCGAAATCGGCGTGCAGGGCATCACTGTCACTGAAGTCAAAGGTTTCGGCCGGCAGAAAGGTCACACCGAGCTGTATCGCGGCGCTGAATATGTGGTCGATTTCCTGCCCAAGGTGAAGATCGACGTCGCCATCGACGACAAGGATCTGGACCGGGTCATCGAGGCGATCACCAAGGCGGCCAACACCGGCAAGATCGGTGACGGCAAGATTTTCGTGGTCAATCTGGAGCAGGCGATTCGCATCCGTACCGGCGAAACCGATACCGACGCGATCTAACAAAAAAGCCTCACCAAACCCCAACGCCCCAGGAGATAACAATATGACTCTGCGTCAGTTCGCAGGGCTAGGAGCCCTTTTGTCCCTCGTAATGCCCGGCCTGGCCCTGGCAGAGGAGGCAGCCCCCGTGCTCAACTCCGGCGACACCGCCTGGATGTTGACCGCCACAGCCCTGGTGCTGTTCATGACCATCCCTGGTCTGGCCCTGTTCTACGGCGGCATGGTGCGTTCCAAGAACGTGCTGTCGGTGATGATGCAGTGCTTTGCGATCACCGGCCTGATCAGCGTCCTGTGGGTGGTTTACGGCTATAGCCTGGCGTTCGATACCACCGGTATGGAGCAAGGTGTAGTCAACTTCAATTCCTTCGTTGGCGGTCTGTCCAAGGCGTTCCTCGCCGGCGTGACCCCGGCGAGCCTGACCTCTTCGGCGGCGCTGTTCCCTGAAGCGGTATTCATCACCTTCCAGATGACCTTCGCGATCATCACCCCGGCGCTGATCGTCGGTGCCTTTGCCGAGCGTATGAAGTTCTCGGCGATGCTGATCTTCATGGCCATCTGGTTCACCCTGGTCTACGCGCCGATCGCCCACATGGTCTGGAGCGGCAACGGCGGCCTGATGTGGGACTGGGGCGTGCTCGACTTCGCCGGCGGCACCGTGGTGCACATCAACGCCGGTATCGCCGGCCTGGTGGCCTGCCTGGTGCTGGGCAAGCGCAAGGGCTTCCCGACCACGCCGATGGCGCCGCACAACCTCGGTTACACGCTGATGGGCGCGGCCATGCTGTGGATTGGCTGGTTCGGCTTCAACGCAGGCTCTGCCGCTGCGGCCAACGGCACCGCCGGCATGGCCATGCTGGTGACCCAGATCGCCACCGCCGCAGCGGCCCTGGGCTGGATGTTCGCCGAGTGGCTGACCCACGGTAAGCCAAGCGCACTGGGCATCGCCTCGGGGGTGGTAGCAGGTCTTGTGGCCATCACCCCGGCTGCCGGCACCGTCGGGCCGATGGGCGCCCTGGTGATCGGCCTGGTGGCAGGCGTGATCTGCTACTTCTGCGCCACCAGCCTCAAGCGCAAGCTCGGCTATGACGACTCCCTGGATGCCTTCGGCGTGCACGGCATTGGCGGTATCGTCGGTGCGATCCTCACCGGCGTGTTCGCAGCCCCGGCCCTGGGTGGCTTCGGCACCGTTGAAGACATCGGCGCACAAGTCTGGATTCAGGCCAAGGGTGTCGGCTTTACCGTGATCTACACCGCGATCGTCACGTACGTGATCCTCAAGGTGCTGGATCTGGTCATGGGCCTGCGGGTCAACGAAGAAGAAGAGTCGGTCGGTCTCGACCTGGCGCAACACAACGAGCGCGGCTACAACCTGTAACGGCCTCGAAAAAAACTTGCCCGGCTTGCCGGGCATTTTTTTGCCCGTAAATTGTCCGTTCGTTCAAGCGCAAACGGTTTCTACCCGAGCTTTGATGGCTGCGTGTGATGTGGGCAGAAAACTTACAGCGCTCAGTGAAATTTAGGCACTTTGCTTTTTCTCTGAGCACGCTAGAATGCGCGCCGAAGGGTGCTGACGAGCTGTCCGCAAACTTCCATACCCTTTGCTAGGCTTGCCAATAAGCGAGTCGATCACGCCAGGGTATGTCGGCGCATTAACGCCGCCCGCTCTTTATTTGTACAGGCCTCGCCCGTGACGTGGGGTTTGCCCGGTTCTCGCCATTCGTTGTGGCGCAACCACGGCCTGCGGCCAGTCCGCGGACCTTGAATTTTTTCTGGCAGCTGTCGATTTTCGACGTTGCTGGTCTATAACTAATCTGCTTTTCGCAAGTCATGAGGTAGAACATGAGCGACGACGATCTGGAAACTGACGACCTCGAAGTAGGCGACGAAGACGAAGGTGATGAAGGCCTCGAAGCGGCAGCTGATGATGTGGCTGACGACAGCGGCGACGACAGCCCGGCACCTGTAGCCAAGGGCAAGAAGTCGGCGGCGGTCTCGGTCGACGAGATGCCGAGCATGGAAGCCAAGCAGAAGGAGCGTGATGCTCTGGCCAAGGCCATGGAAGAGTTTCTCTCCCGTGGTGGCAAGGTGCAGGAAGTGGAGGCCAACGTGGTCGCCGATCCGCCCAAGAAGCCGGACAACAAGTACGGTAGCCGCCCTATCTGAGTGGCCCCGTCAGCAAAAAAGCCCGCCGTCGCTGCGGGCTTTTTTGTGTCTGTAATGGTTGGATCGCCGAAATGTAGGAGCGGGCTTGCCCCGCGATGCGATGTGCACTGACAGTCCGCAATCGCGGGTCAAGCCCGCTCCCACAGATTTAGCGCCAGCTGTTGAGCAGTTCAGGCAGCTGCGACAGGCGCTGGATCTCCGCGTCAGGGCGGTTCTCAGCCTCCCAGGTCTTACCCTGGGGGTTGAACCAGATCGCCCGCAGGCCGGCACGCTGGGCTCCGGCAATGTCATCGCCGGGGTGATCGCCGATATGCACCGCCGCATGCGCTTCGACCTCACCCTGACGCAGGGCTTCGAGGAAGGGCTGCGGATCGGGTTTGCCAACGCCTAAGTCTTCGGCGCACAGGGCAAACTTGAAGTAGTCGGCCAGGCCCAGGCGGCGTACATCGGCGTTGCCGTTGGTAACCACGCCCAGGGTATAGCTGTGCCGGAGGATCTCCAGTACCGGCTGCACTTCGGGAAAAATGTCAATCTGGTGGCGGGCGCGGAGGAACACCTCGAAGCCTTCGTTGGCCAGCTCACGGGCCTTGTTCTCGCTGTAGCCGACCTCTTCCAGGGCATGGAACAGCACGCGCCGGCGCAGGGCGCTGATGCGGTGCTTGAGCCCGGGCTCCGCCTGTACCAGATGCTCGCGGATGGCGTACAGGTGCTCCACCGGGACCGCGCCCAGGGTTGGCGCATTGGCCGCCAGCCAGTCGCGCAGGATGGCCTCGGCGCTGACAATCACCGGCGCGGTGTCCCACAGGGTGTCGTCGAGGTCGAAGGTGATCAGCTTGATGCTCATGAGTCACTGCCCTTACTGCGTTTGGCCCGGGGATGGGCGCTGTCATAGACGGCGGCCAGGTGCTGGAAGTCCAGGTGAGTGTAGATCTGCGTGGTGGCGATGTCGGCGTGGCCAAGCATCTCTTGCACGGCGCGCAGGTCCTGGGACGATTCCAGCAGGTGGCTGGCGAAGGAGTGCCGCAACATGTGCGGGTGCAGGTTCTGGCCCAGCTCGCGGGCACCAGCGGCCTGCACGCGCAGCTGAATGGCCCGTGGGCCGAGCCGTCGGCCTTGCTGGCTGACGAATACGGCGCCGTCCTGCGGGCCACTGCCAGCGCGCAGGGGCAGCCATTGTTCCAGCGCCTCGCGGGCCTTGCGGCCGACCGGCAGCACGCGGGTCTTGCTGCCCTTGCCGTGCACCTGCACCAGGCCGCCCGGCAGGTCGAGCTGCTCCAGGTTGAGGCTGGTCAGCTCCGACAGGCGCAGGCCGGAGGAGTAGAACAGCTCGAGCATGGCCTGGTCGCGGCGGGCGAGAAATTCATCCTCGACTGCGCCTTCCAGCAGTTGCAGGGCGCGGTCGGTGTCGAGGGTCTTGGGCAGGCGCCGCTCGCCCTTGGGTGCCGACAGGCCGTTGGCCGGATCGTGGCTGCAGTGGCCTTCGCGGTTGAGGTAGCGGTAGAAGCCACGCACTGCCGAGAGCAGGCGGGCGAGGCTGCGTGAAGACTGGCCCTGATGGTGCTGGCGGGCGATCAGTTGGCGCAGATGCTGGATTTGCAGGGCGTTCCAGCTGTCGATGCCGCCCTTGGTGCAGAACGCCAGGACACTTTCGAGGTCGCGTCGGTAGGCCAGCTGGGTGTGTTCGGACACCTGGCGCTCGTTGCGCAAGTGCGCGCAGAAGGCCTCCAGCTGGCGTTCCACTAGCGCACCGGACGCAGGGTCTGGGTATGGCGCGGGACGACCCGGCCCAGCACTTCGGCGATGTAGCTGAGGAACAGGGTGCCGACCGTGCTCTTGTAATGCTGCGGATCGCGGCTACCGATCGCCAGTACGCCGTGCAGGCCCTGATGGTTGAGGGTGGCGACGGCGCTGGAGCCGACTTCCTTGCGCTGCTCTTCGCCGAACAGAAAGTCCAGCTCGTGATCACGCAGGTTGCCGCTGACCGTCTTGCCGGCGCACAGCAGGCCGCCAATGGCTTGCTGGGCGTCTGTGCTGTTGACCCAGCGGCCGACCGGCGCTGCGGTTTCGCCGAACAGAATCAGGCTGACAAAGGGCACCTTGAACTCCTGGCGCAGGCTGTCTTCGACGGCCATGACCACGCTTTCGAGGCTGTCGGCATCGAGCAGGTCGAGGATCAGCCGGCGGGTCTTGTCGAACAGCCGGTCGTTGTCGCGGGCCACGTCCATCAGTTGCGAAAGGCGGTGGCGCATTTCGATGTTGCGGTCGCGCAGCAGCTTGAGCTGGCGCTCGACCAGCGACACGGTGTCACCACGCTGATGGGGGATGTGCAGCTCGCTGAGCAACTCGTCGTGCTCGGCGAAGAACGTCGGGTTGTCGCGCAGGTAGGCAACCACGGCCTCAGCCCCGAGGTTGGGCGTCGAGCCCTCGGCGCTAAGGTCGGTGGGCTGTTCGGCGGGAGCCTGGGGCTGATCGGTCATGGCTGGTACTCACTCATAGACGAACCTGTCCTTCAAACACGCGTACGGCGGGGCCGGTCATCAGCACCGGTTTGCCCGGGCCTGCCCATTCGATGGACAGGCGCCCACCCGGCAGGTCGATCAACAGCGGTGAATCCATCCAGCCCTGGCTGATCGCCGCCACAGCAGCGGCGCAGGCGCCAGTACCACAGGCCTGGGTTTCGCCAGCGCCACGTTCCCACACCCGCAGTTGCGCGCGGTGGCGGTCGATGACCTGGATGAAACCGACATTGACCCGCTGCGGGAAGCGCGGGTGATGCTCGATCTGCGCGCCCAGCTCGTGCACCGGTGCGGCGTTGATGTCGTCGACGCGCAGCACCGCATGGGGGTTGCCCATCGACACGGCGGCCAGTTCGACAGTGCGTCCGGCGACCTCCAGCGGGTAGCTCAGGGCCTGGGCCGGCGCGTCGAACGGGATCTCGGCCGGCACCAGCCGCGGTGGGCCCATGTCGACGCTGATCTGCCCGTCGTTGCGCACGTCCAGCTCGATGATGCCGCCCTTGGTTTCGACGCGGATGCGTTTTTTAGCGGTCAGGCGCTTGTCCAGCACGAAGCGTGCAAAGCAGCGCGCACCGTTGCCGCACTGTTCGACTTCAGAGCCGTCGGCGTTGAAGATCCGGTAGCGGAAATCCACTTCCGGGTTGCTCGGCGCCTCGACGATCAGCAACTGGTCGAAGCCGATGCCGGTGTGGCGGTCGCCCCATTGCTTGGCGTGCTTGGGCAGAATGTGCGCATGCTGGCTGACCAGGTCGAGGACCATGAAGTCGTTGCCCAGCCCATGCATCTTGGTAAAACGCAGCAGCATGGGTTTACTCCGGCAGCAGGCTTTCGCCGGCGAACAACTCGGCCACGGTTTCGCGACGACGCACTTCGAAGGCCTGGTCACCATCGACCAGCACTTCGGCACAACGACCACGGGTGTTGTAGTTCGAGCTCATGACAAAACCATAGGCGCCCGCCGAGTGCACCGCCAGCAAGTCGCCTTCGGCCAGGTTCAGTTCGCGCTCTTTGGCGAGGAAGTCGCCGGTCTCGCAGATCGGCCCGACGATGTCGTAGGTACGGCCTTCACCGGCACGCGGTTGCACCGCGGTGACGTTCATCCAGGCCTGGTACAGGGCCGGGCGGATCAGGTCGTTCATCGCCGCATCGACGATGGCGAAATCCTTGTGCTCGGTGTGCTTGAGGTACTCGACCTGGGTCAGCAGTACGCCGGCGTTGGCGACGATGTAGCGGCCCGGCTCGAACACCAGGGCCAGGTCGCGATCACCGACGCGCTCGCGGATGGCCTTGATGTAGTCGCTGGCCAGTGGCGGCTCTTCGTCGCGATAGCGCACGCCGACGCCGCCACCCAGGTCCAGGTGGCGCAGGAGGATGCCGCAGTCGCCGAGGCGGTCGATCAACGCCAGCAGGCGGTCGAGGGCATCGAGGAAGGGTTCCAGGGTGGTCAGCTGCGAGCCGATATGGCAATCGACGCCGACCACTTCCAGGTTCGGTAGCTGCGCGGCGCGGATGTACACCTCTTCGGCATCGGCGATGGCGATCCCGAACTTGTTTTCTTTGAGGCCCGTGGAGATGTACGGGTGGGTGCCGGCATCGACGTCCGGGTTGACCCGCAGCGAAACCGGCGCACGCACGCCCATTTCGGCAGCCACTGCCTGCAGGCGCTCGAGCTCGTCGGTGGATTCGACGTTGAAGCAGTGCACGCCGACTTCCAGGGCGCGGCGCATGTCTTCGCGGGTCTTGCCGACGCCCGAGAACACCACGCGATCGGCACGCCCGCCAGCAGCCAGGACCCGCTCCAGCTCACCGCCGGAAACGATATCGAAACCTGCGCCCAGGCGGGCCAGCAGGTTCAGCACGCCGAGGTTGGAGTTGGCCTTGACGGCGAAGCACACCAGGTGCGAAACACCCTCCAGGGCATCGGCGTAGCTACGGTACTGGGCCTCGAGGTGGGCGCGCGAGTAGACGTAGGTGGGCGTGCCGAAACGTTTGGCGATGGCCGACAGGGCCACGCCTTCCGCGAACAGTTCACCGTCGCGGTAGTTGAAAGCGTCCATGGGTTACCCTTACTGGTGCTTGTGCGATTGCGACTTTTGACCGTCTTTGCTTTCGTCTGGCAGGTACAGCGGGCCCTTCTGGCCGCAGGCGGAAACGAGGCAGGCAACCGCGACGAGCGCCGCGAGGGTGGAGATCAGGCGCTTCATGGCGTAATCCTTTGTAATAAGCAGTATTGCGCCCGAGTATACCGAGCGCCCGGCCCCTTGCCTATGCAGGCAGCCCGCCGTCGGGCGGGGTGGTGGCTGCGCCGGCGGGCGCAGGTCGGTATCCTTTGCATTCGGCGCGCCGCGCTCGTATCTTGCCCGGCTTGCGTGTGTGCAGACATTTTTGAGGTTCTTGCAATGAGTTTGACCGAAGCGCGTTTTCACGACCTGGTCGACGCGACCCAACAGGCCCTGGAAGACCTGTTCGACGAGACTGACCTGGATCTGGACATGGAGAACTCGGCAGGGGTCCTGACCATCAAGTTCGACAACGGCAGCCAGCTGATCTTCAGCCGTCAGGAGCCGCTGCGCCAACTGTGGCTGGCCGACAGGTCCGGTGGTTTCCACTTCGACTACGACGAGCAGAACGGCAAGTGGACCTGCGAAAAGAGCGGAGAGCTGCTGGGTGAAATGCTCGAGCGCATCGTCTGGGAGCGAGCGGGTGAAAAGCTCGATTTCGACGACATCTGATGAGCAGTGCAGCCAAGCCGGCCAAGCCGCTCTACAGCAATGTCAGCCCGGCAGTGCCGTCGCCGTGCATCAGCACCTGCCGGCTGGATGAGCACAAGGTCTGCATCGGCTGCTTCCGCCATGTCGAGGACATTCGCCAGTGGCGTGCGGCCGACGATGAGCAACGCCGGCAGATCTGCCGTGAGGCGCTGGCGCGTCGCCAGCTGGCCGGGTCGGCATAGACCCTCCGGGTATTGTGTATTTACTTGGCTGTGGTAGTGTCGAACCTGTTTCGGCTGTGCCGAATTCCTGCAAACCCCGCCCTTGGGCGGGGTTTTGCTTTATATCGCCCAGAAAAAGGAGTCTGACCGGATCATGAGCACCAAGCCTTCCATTATCGTCACCCGATTGGACGTACAGCGTCTCGAGCGTCTTATCGAAAGCCTCGATGAGAAGACGCAGGATTCGCCGGGTGTGCTCGCCTTGCAGGACGAGCTGGACCGCGCCGAAACGGTCGGTCACGAGGAAATTCCGGCCGGTGTCGTGACCATGAACTCCCGGGTTCATTGCCGCGAAGAAGCCAGTGGCAAGGACTACCACCTGACTTTGGTCTATCCGAAAGACGCCAATGCCGACGAAGGCAAGATCTCCATCCTCGCCCCGATCGGCAGCGCGCTGCTGGGCTTGTCGGTGGGCGAGAAGATCGACTGGCCGGCCCCGGGCGGCAAGACCCTCAAGCTCGAGCTGCTGGCAGTCGAGTACCAGCCAGAAGCGGCAGGCGACTTCGACCTCTGAGCCTCAAGCCTGCGCCAGGGCCTCGTTGAGCGCCCGCTCCAGTTCGCCCTTGTAGCGCAGGTACAAGATGCTCGAGCCCAGGCCGTCGGCCAGCAGGCCGGACAGGTCCAGGTCAGTGATGTAACACCGGTAGCGCTCGGCCTCGAGGCGCTGCTCGATGATCTCGCGGGCGACCACGGCATACAGCTGGTCGCCGTGCTCGAGCTGGGAAAACTCCCGTTGATTGCAGTACAGCGTGACTTGCACGTCGTCGCTGGCGCCTGCCTGCAAAATCGCCTGCACCTCGTAGTACGGCCGGTCGATAGTTTTGACCTCGACCTGGCGCGCTTCCACCTGGCGGACCTTGCCGGTACCCGATGGCAACAATTGGTAATAAAGAATATCCAGTGAGCCTTGGGCCTGCAGGTTGTCCAGCGGCAGGCGCGCTTCGCGGCGAAACACGATTGATTGCAAAAAGCGCTGCAGCGGCAGCAACAGGCTGTTTTCATCGTGGAACGGCAGGCGCTGCTGCCACAGCGCATTGTGCTCATCGAGCACATAGACATCCGCCCAGGCGTCCTGCACCCGATAGAACAACTGGATGCACTGCGGCTGCCCCAGGGACAGCAGCTGGGCCAGGTCAAGCTCCTGCAGGGCGTTGGCGTCCAGGTGCAGGGGGCTGTAATCGCTGCGCTCTTCGCCGAGGTAACGCAGCACGGCGTCCTGATCTTCCAGGGTCACCAGGTTCACCGCGCCGCTTTGCAGTTCCAGCACATGGGTGTGTTGCTCAACCTGCAACAGGTAGCGGTGGTTGAGGTTCTGCGCGAGCAGCGCCTGGGTAGTGGCGAACACTTCCTCGACCCGCAGGGCAATGGCCTGGGCACGGTTGTGGCAGAAACAGCGCACCCGTAGCCTCGGCGTGTGGCCGGCACCGAGGCTGTTGAGGTAATCGCGCAGGCAGCGCAGCAGGGCATGTTCGCCGTCGTAGCGGTGTACCTGCACTTCGTTCCAGCTATTGAGCGTGACCTGATCGAGGGTCAGCACCAGGTTTTCGCGCACCCCGGCATAGCTCAGCGAGTCGGTGCGCTCGGTGGTCATCAGGATGTTCAGGTCGCGGTGGTGCTGCAGCGGGTCGATGCCGACGTTGACCAGCAGAAGGATCTCGTCCGCCACGCTCGGTTGCAGCAGGCGCTGTTCGCTGACCACCGGCAGGGGTAGGGCGACGCTCTGTTGCAGGCTGCCGAGCAGGTTGAACAGCTCGTACTCGCTGAGGTCGCTGCTGCCCGGGTGCAGGGCCAGGCGCGTGCTGCTGTCGATCACGCCATTGCGGTGGGCCCAGGTCAGTAATTCGAGCAGTTCGCGGCAACGCTTGATCGGGGCAAAGTGCTCCCACTCGTGTACGCCCAGGTTGCCGTTATACAGGCCCCAGTGAGTTTGCCCGGGTTCCTTGCGGTTGGGCGACTGGACCAGGGTCAGGGTGTCTTCGGCGAGGTCCGGGGCGATCCCCGGGTTGATGAACTCGACCTTGCCGGCGCGCCGTTCGAAGGCGGCGTACAGGCGCCGGCCGAGAACGCTGAGGTCACGCTGGTCGATGCGGCTGATAGCGTTCTGGCTGCGGGCGAATTGGCAGAGGAAGCGGTAGCTGTAGTTCAGCTCGGCCACCAGCTCACGGCGCTCGACCGCCACCTGGCGGACTTTCCACTGGCTGCGGCTGTCGAGCAGCGCCAGTTGGCGCTCATCCCAGCCCCATTCCTGGCTGAGGCGCTGCAGCAGGTCACGCTGCCAGCTGACGCTGCGCTGGCGGGCCAGGCCGCTGAGTTTCTTGTTCACCTTCAAGTACAGGCTGCGCCGCACCAGCTCCAGCCGCTCACGTTCGCCACGGCCTTGCAGGTACTGCTCGATACGCCGGTAGACCATCATGTACGGGTCGAGCTCGTCGAGATCGAGGCGATTGCTGAACACCGCCTGCTTGAACTGCAGGCTCAGGCACTGTACCTGCGGGTGTTCACTGGCATAGACCTCGGTGAGCAGCAGCTTGAGCACCGACTTGTAGGGCGACTCGATGCCCTTGAACAGCTGCCACAACCCGGCGCCGACGAACTCGCCCGGCGGGATGTGCGCAAGGTTGCCGAGGTCGAGGTTGTCTTCGGCGCGCACGAAGCGCTTGGACAGCAGGGTATCGATGTATTGCCGGTAGCGTGTTTCTTCGTAGACCGGTACCAGCCACCACAAGGGCGTGCGCCCGGCGAGCCAGATGGCGGTACGGTAAAACTCGTCGAGCAGCAGGTAATGCTGGGTGGTGCCGCAGTCATCGGAGCTGAGCTGGCCGTCGCGCTCGCCCTGGACGAAGCTTTGCGGCTCGATCAGAAACAGGTGGGCTTCGGCGCCCTGGCTGGCAGCCCAGATTTCCAGCAGCAGGCATTTCTTGCGCAGCTCTGCCAGTTCGCTTTCGCTGAGGTCGGCGGCGTGACAGACCCAGACGTCCATATCGCTTTGCTCGGCCTGGGCCAGGGTGCCCAGGCTGCCCATCAGGTACAGCCCGTGAATCGGCTGGGGCGGGTTGCCGCGGCGGGCCTTGTACGAGAACGAGCGGGTCAGGCGCTGGGCTTCGGCCAGCAGTGGGGCATCAGGCTCGAAATTGGCGACGCCCGCCGGTGTGTTGCCGGATACATAACCGGGCAGCAGTGGGTGATTGACGTGGAAAAACAGTGGCAGCAGGGTCAGCACCTGCTGTTGCCGGCTCGACAGCCCGTCCATGGCCCGCCCCAGGCGCCCCTGGTTGAGCGTCAGGAAACGTTGGCGCAGCTGGCTGAGCACCTTGCGGTCAATGCCCTGGTCGAGGTCGGGGCGAATTTCGTGGGGGTGGTTCATGGCGAGCTAAACCGGCCGTCTGGGGAGCAATGGCGAGTTTAAGCTATTTTAATTTTGACGCCATTTTATTAGCGTTGGTGTGGATACGACCGCTAGCAAGGCCAGCCCCCACTGTGGGAGCCGGCGTTGCCGGCGATGGACTGCAAGGCAGTCCCGATCAGGCAGGTTCGACGACATTCAGAATGTTCAGCAACACCTGCACGTTCTCGGCAGCATCGTGACCAAGGCTGGTCAGATAACCGCCATCGGGCTGGTCGGTGAGCTTTTTCTCGTACAGGCGACGCGCAGCGGCGATCACCTCCTTGGAGGCAGTGTTATGGACCTTGATGCCTTCCTGGCTGCTATCCAGGTTGAACAAGGCAAGGACTTCCAGCTCGGCAATCAGTTCGGGGGTAAACGACATAGAGACTCCGACTTCCAGACAAGGAGGGCAGCACCGTCGCCGGTGCCTGGTTTTGCAGTGTAGTCAGGGAAATCCTGCTTTGCTTCAGACCTTTTCCGGCGGCAGCTCGGGCAGGGCGCGCAGGGCGGTTTCGTACCATTCGGTGTTGAACGCGCGGTCGTCTTCGAGCATTGCGTCAATCTCGTAGGCCAGCACATGGGCCATCAGGTTGAGAATATCTTCACGCTCGTAGCCCACCAGGGTCAGCTTGTTGAACGTGGCCTTGGCCGCCGGCGGGTTGTCGCTTTCGATCTGGTTCTCGATGGCTTCGATCAGGGTCGACTCGGCGAACTCTTCTTCGTCGTTGTCGATATCGGTTGGTTCGCTCATGGGCGCTTTCCTCTTTTGGGGGGCCCAGTTTGCCACGAGCCGGGCACCGATGCCTTGCTATCGACGAACTCCATGATGCTGGTCAGTGCCCGGCACTTGGGTCTATAACAACCCGGCCAACCCCTTTACGGCCTGGAGGCTGTTTCATGCTCAAGCTTCATGGATTTTCGGTCAGCAACTACTACAACATGGCCAAACTGGCGCTGCTGGAGAAGGGCGTGCCGTTTGAAGAAGTGCTGTTTTTCGGCGGCCACAGCCCCGAAGCGCTGAAGCTCAGCCCGCGCGGCAAGGTGCCGGTGCTGGAGACCGAAGAGGGCTTTATCAGCGAAACCAACCTGATCCTCGACTACATCGAGCGGACTCAGCCGGGCAAGGCGCTATTGCCTGAAGGGGTTTTTGCCCAGGCCAAGGTGCACGAGCTGGCCAAGGAGATCGAGCTGTACATCGAACTGCCTGCCCGCGCCTGCTACCCCGAAGCATTTTTCGGCGCACGGGTCGATGACGCCATCAAGGCCAAGGCCAAGGCCGAATTGCTGGCCGGTATCGCCACCCTCAAGCGCAATGGCAAGTTCAGCCCATTTGTGGCCGGCGACAGCCTGACCCTCGCCGACATGCTGTTCTGCTTTAGCGTCGACCTGGCCTATGCCGTAGGCAAGAAGGTCTTCGCCATCGACGTGCTGGAAGACTTCCCGCAAGCGCGTGAGCTGTTGGAGCGCTTCAAGCACAACCCGAACGTGCAGAAAATTGCCGCCGACAAGGAAGCGCAGATGCCTGCTTTCCTGGAGATGGTGCGCTCAAGCAAGCCTTGAAGGCCAAGTGCTGCCACCCAGTCAGAACTGGCCGGGCAGCAGCACGCGACAGGGCTTAGCGCGCGGCGAGCAGCGCCTTGCCGCGGGCTACGGCAGCGCGTACTTGTGCAGGCGCAGTACCGCCGATGTGGTCACGGGCGTTGACCGAGCCTTCGAGGGTCAGCACGGCGAACACATCCTGCTCGATCTGGTCGCTGAACTGGCGCAGTTCGTCCAGGCTCATTTCGGCCAGGTCTTTGCCGGTATCGACACCGTATTTCACCGCGTGGCCGACGATTTCGTGGCAGTCACGGAACGGCAGGCCGCGGCGCACCAGATAGTCGGCCAGGTCAGTGGCGGTGCTGAAGCCGCGCAGGGCCGCTTCGCGCATGATGGCGTGGCGTGGCTTGATCGCCGGGATCATGTCGGCAAAGGCACGCAGCGAGTCGCGCAGGGTGTCTGCGGCGTCGAACAGCGGCTCTTTGTCTTCCTGGTTGTCCTTGTTGTAAGCCAGGGGTTGGCCTTTCATCAGGGTCAGCAGGCCGGTGAGGGCGCCGAACACACGGCCGGTCTTGCCGCGTACCAGCTCCGGCACGTCCGGGTTTTTCTTCTGCGGCATGATCGAGCTGCCGGTGCAGAAGCGATCAGGCAGGTCGATGAACTGGAACTGGGCGCTGGTCCACAGCACCAGCTCTTCCGAGAAACGCGACAGGTGCATCATCGCCACGCTGGCGGCGGCGCAGAATTCGATGGCGAAGTCACGGTCGGAGACGCCGTCGAGCGAGTTGCCGGCCACGGCTTCGAAGCCCAGCAGCTGGCAGGTCAGTTCGCGGTCGATCGGGTAGGTGGTGCCGGCCAGCGCAGCGCTGCCCAGGGGCATGCGGTTGGTGCGCTTGCGGCAGTCGACCAGGCGCTCGTAGTCGCGGCTGAGCATCTCGAACCAGGCCAGCAGGTGGTGGCCGAAGGTTACCGGCTGGGCGGTCTGCAGGTGGGTGAAGCCGGGCATGACGGTTTCGGCTTCGCGCTCGGCCTGTTCCAGCAGGCCCTGCTGCAAGCGGGTGATTTCGGCCAGGATCAGGTCGATCTCGTCACGCAGCCACAGGCGGATATCGGTTGCGACCTGGTCGTTGCGGCTACGGCCGGTGTGCAGCTTCTTGCCGGTGATGCCGATGCGGTCGGTCAGGCGCGCTTCGATGTTCATGTGCACGTCTTCAAGGTCGACGCGCCAGTCGAAGTTGCCGGCCTCGATTTCGCCCTGGATGGTCTTCAGGCCATCAATGATGGTGTCGCGTTCGGCGTCGGTGAGAACGCCGACCCTCGCCAACATGGTGGCGTGGGCGATCGAACCCATGATGTCGTGGCGATACAGGCGCTGGTCGAAATTGACGGAGGCGGTGAAACGGGCGACGAAGGCGTCGACGGGCTCACTGAAGCGGCCGCCCCAGGACTGATTGGTCTTGTCGGTGCTCATGGATTCACTCGTTGAAGGCGTGAACGGAAAAAGTGGCGTCGATCATAGCAGGATTGGCGGCCCTGCCGGAGTGCGGCGGTCGGGGCAAATGCGGGTTTATGTCGCAGCACAGGCCCGCGACAGCGCGCTTGCAACAGGATATTTATCGATTGAACGGCAGTGTTGCGGCAACCGTCTACAGTTGGACAGAGGCTCGGCATGTTTCCTGCCGAGCCAGTGAATCTTTAGCCATCGTGCGAGTCTGAGCGTGGATCGCCGTGACGGTCGTCACCTCACCTGTCTACGCTATCCTTGTGCGAGACTCACGCAGGAATCCAGCGCAATATGAATGTCCTGATCGTTGATGACGAACCCCAAGCCCGGGAACGCCTGAGCCGACTGCTCGGCGAACTGGAGGGCTATACCGTGCTGGAGCCCAGCGCCACCAATGGCGAAGAGGCTCTGGCCCTGATTGACAGCCTCAAGCCCGAGGTGGTCCTGCTCGACATTCGCATGCCGGGGCTGGATGGCCTGCAGGTCGCTGCCCGGCTGTGCGAACGTGAAGCACCGCCTGCGGTGGTGTTTTGCACCGGTGACGATGAGTTCACCGTACAGTCGTTCAAGGACAGCACCCTGGGCTATGTGCTCAAGCCGGTGCAACCCGACAGCCTGCGCGAAGCCCTGAGAAAGGCCGAGCGCCCCAACCGCGTGCAACTGGCGGCCCTGACCCGTCCGGCAGCCGAGAGCGGCAGCGGCCCGCGCAGCCACATCAGTGCCCGTACCCGCAAGGGCATCGAACTGATCCCCCTCGATCAGGTGATCTATTTCATTGCCGACCACAAGTACGTGACCCTGCGCCACGAATCCGGTGAAGTGCTGCTCGACGAACCGCTCAAGGCGCTGGAAGACGAGTTCGGCGAGCGATTTGTGCGTATTCACCGCAACGCCCTGGTCGCCCGCAACCGCATCGAACGCCTGCAACGCACGCCACTGGGGCATTTCCAGCTATTTCTCAAGGGCCTCAATGGCGATGCCCTGATTGTCAGCCGCCGACATGTGGCCGGTGTGCGCAAAATGATGCAACAGCTTTAAGGGCGGGGACCATGGAGCAGTCGACGGCCAGGGAAGGTCGCCTCCTCCCATGATTTAGATCTGCTAGCGGTCTGGACTGAGCTGTTATCATCGGGAGAATCTATCTCGTACGGATCGTTCCATGTCCACTCGCGAAATCCGCATTGCCACCCGCAAAAGTGCCCTGGCCCTGTGGCAGGCCGAATATGTCAAAGCCCGTCTGGAACAGGCCCATCCCGGTCTGGTCGTGACCTTGGTGCCGATGGTCAGCCGTGGCGACAAGCTGCTCGACTCGCCGCTGTCGAAAATCGGCGGCAAGGGGCTGTTCGTCAAGGAACTGGAAACCGCGCTGCTCGAGAACCAGGCCGACATCGCCGTGCACTCGATGAAAGACGTGCCGATGGACTTCCCCGAAGGCCTGGGCCTGTTCTGCATCTGCGAGCGCGAAGACCCGCGTGATGCCTTTGTTTCCAACACCTTCAACAGCCTTGAGGCGCTGCCGGCCGGCAGCATCGTCGGTACCTCCAGCCTGCGCCGCCAGGCCCAGTTGCTGACCCGCCGCCCTGACCTCGAAATCCGCTTCCTGCGTGGCAACGTCAACACCCGCCTGGCCAAGCTCGACGCCGGTGAGTACGACGCCATTATCCTCGCGGCCGCCGGCCTGATCCGCCTCGGCTTTGAAGACCGCATCACCTCCAGCATCAGTGTCGACGACAGCCTGCCTGCGGGCGGCCAGGGCGCGGTGGGCATCGAGTGCCGCAGCGCCGACAGCGAAATCCATGCGCTGCTGGCCCCGCTGCATCACGCCGACACCGCTGACCGGGTCACTGCCGAGCGGGCGCTGAACAAGCACCTCAATGGTGGCTGCCAGGTGCCGATCGCTTGCTACGCGGTGCTCGAAGGCGAGCAGCTGTGGCTGCGCGGACTGGTTGGCGAGCCGGCTGGCGGCAAGCTGCTCACTGCCCAGGCCCGCGCGCCGCGCCAGGATGCCGAAGCGCTGGGCATCAAGGTCGCCGAAGACCTGCTCGGGCAAGGTGCCGAGGACATCCTCAAGGCGGTCTACGGCGAGGCCGGGCATCCGTGAGCTGCTGGCGCCTGCTGCTGACCCGGCCGGCAGAAGAGTGCTCGGTGCTGGCCCAGACGCTTGCCGAACAGGGCGTGTTCAGCAGCAGCCTGCCGTTGCTGGAAATCGAGCCGCTGGCGCTGACGCCAGCGCAGCTTCGCCAGGTACAAGCGCTTGATCAGTACTGCGCGATCATTGTCGTCAGCAAGCCGGCTGCGCGCCTGGCGGTTGAACAGCTGAATGCGCACTGGCAGCAGCCGCCCGAGCAAGCCTGGTTCACCGTCGGCGCAGCCACCGCGCAGATCCTCGACGACCATGGCCTCAACGTCAGTTATCCACCGCAAGGTGACGACAGCGAAGCGCTGCTGCAGCTGCCGGCATTGACCGCAGCGATCAGCCAGGCGCAAGCCCGGGTGCTGATCATTCGCGGCGAAGGCGGGCGCGAGTTGCTCGCCGAACGCTTGGCTGCACGGGGTGCCCGTGTCGATTACCTCGAGTTGTATCGCCGCTATCTGCCGCATTACCCTGAGGCTGTCCTGGCCCGGCGTATTGCCGGGGAACGCCTGAACGGCCTGGTGGTCAGCAGTGGGCAGGGTTTTGAACACTTGCGCCAACTGGCGGGCGAAGACTGGCCACGGCTGGCGCAGTTGCCATTGTTCGTGCCCAGCCCACGGGTGGCGGAACTTGCCCGCGCCAGTGGCGCACAGAATGTAGTGGATTGCCGTGGTGCCAGCGCCACGGCTTTGCTGGCAACATTGCAGGAAACTCCTGCACCAGCCCCCTAAGGCGCTAAGCTGATTGGCGACGTGCCGCAAAGCAAAGGATGGATACGTGAGCGAAACTGTCTTGCCCAACGATGAACTGAAGGCCCCTGAGGCTGCTGCGCAAACCCCCGTGGAACCGGCCAAGCGGTCCGGTAATGGTCTGGCAATCCTGGCCTTGCTGCTGGGCGCGGCGGGTGTTGCAGTTGGCGGGTGGGGCGTATGGCAGGTTCGCCAGCTCCAGGGTGCCGAGCAGGGGCAGGTGCAGAACCTGCAGGCCCTGAGCGAGCAAACCCGGGCCCTGCAGCAGCGTGAGCAGCAACTTTCTGCACAGCTGGCCGTTTTGCCGCCTGCTTCCGAACTGGAAGACCGTCGTCGCCTGGTCGCCCAACTGCAGGGTGATCAGCAGCGTTTGAGCCAGCGCCTGGAGACCATCCTCGGCGCCAGCCGCAAGGACTGGCGCCTGGCCGAAGCCGAGCACCTGCTGCGCCTGGCCAGCCTGCGTCTATCCGCCTTGCAGGACATCGTCAGTGCCCGCGAGCTGGTCAAGGGGGCAGACGAAATCCTCCGTGAACAGAGCGACCCGGGGTCGTTTGCCGCCCGCGAGCAACTGGCCAAGAGCCTGGCCACCCTCAACAGCGTCCAGCAGCCCGATCGCACCGGCCTGTTCCTGAAGCTGGCAGCCCAGCGCGAGCAA